>NZ_JAPFGX010000029.1:0-35437 GCF_059803575.1 Sphingomonas sp. URJC2 | reverse complement strand
GGCGCTGGTGCCGGCCGCCGCGCCGCCGGCCGCTGCGCCGGCCCCCGCCGCCGAACGTCAGGAGCGTGCGGCCGAGCCGGCGTCGCTCACCATCCGCGTCGATCTGGCCAAGCTTGACCAGCTGCTCAACCTGGTCGGCGAACTCGTCATCCGTAACTCGATCCTTGCCGACCGTCTGGCCCCGCAGGATCAGGAGCGGGTCGAGCTGCCGCAGCTGTCGCGGCTGACGCGCCAGATCCAGGACAGCGTGATGTCGCTGCGCGCCCAGCCGATCCGGCAGGCGTTTTCGCGCGTGCCGCGCATGCTGCGCGACCTGCAGACCGAAACCGGCAAGAAGGTGGTGCTGGAAGTGTCGGGCGAGTCGACCGAAGTCGACAAGACCGTCATCGAGAAGATCGGCGATCCGCTGACCCACATGATCCGCAACGCCGTCGACCACGGCGTCGAAAAGCCCGAGGACCGCATCGCCAAGGGCAAGCCGGCCGAAGGCACGATCCGTCTGTCGGCCGAGCAGAAGGGCGCCCGCATCATCGTGCGGGTGAGCGACGACGGCCGCGGGATCGACCGGGCGCGGGTGCGTGCCAAGGCGATCGAAAAGGGCATCGTCCCCGCCGATGCGCAGCTGACCAACGAGGAAATCGACCAGCTGATCTGCGCGCCCGGATTCTCGACCGCCGAGGTGGTGTCGAACATTTCGGGCCGCGGCGTCGGCATGGACGTCGTCCGGTCCAACATCGAGGCGCTGGGCGGCCGCGTCGAAATCGCGTCGGTGCCGGGCGAAGGCACGTCGTTCACGATGATCCTGCCGCTGACGCTCGCCATTCTCGACGGGATGATCGTGCGGCTGGGCGGTCAGCGGTTCGTGCTGCCGCTGGCGAGCGTTGTCGAATCGGTCCAGCCCGCGCCGGGGCAGGTGCAGCGCGTGTCGCCGCAGGACGAGGTGATCGAGCTGCGCGGGTCCTATCTGCCGGTCCGCAGGCTCGCCGATGTGTTCGGCATCCATTCCGCGCACAGCCGCGAGCCCGAGGATTCGCTGGTCATCGTCGTCGAAAGCGACACCGCCGGGCTGGTCGGGCTGATGGTCGACACGATCGACGACCGCCGCGAGGTGGTGATCAAGAGCCTCGACCAGAATCTCTATCCGATCCGCGGCCTGGGCGGTGCCACCGTCCTGGGCGACGGCTCGATCGCGCTGATCCTCGATATCGAAGCCCTTGTCGCGGCCCATCCGGTCAATGGCCGCGCGACCCCGAAAGGACTGGCAGCATGACCACGACCAATGTGAACTCCGCCGAGCGTAAGATCGTCACCTTCACCCTGTCGAACCGCATCTTCGGCATCGACATGAGTGCGCTGATCGAGATCCGCGAATGGGAAGAGCCGACGCCGCTGCCGGGCGTGCCGGGATATATCAAGGGCGTCGCCAATCTGCGCGGCACCGTGATCCCGATCATCGGCCTTGCCGAACGGCTGGGCTGGGAACCCAGCGTGCCGCATTCGCGGTCGTGCATCCTGGTGGTCGTGAGCGACGGCAAGCAGGCCGGTTTTCTGGTCGATGAAGTCGCCGACATCGTGTCGATCACCGAAAATCAGGTGCAGCCCGCGCCCGATATCGATCTGGCCGAACCGGGCGTGGTCGCCGGTCTCGTCAAGGCGCAGACGCGCGCCCAGCAGGATGCGTCCGACGAAGGCGCGATGGTGCTGCTGCTCGACCTCGATGCGCTGAACGTGACCCGCCAGCTGGATCTCGCTGCGTGAGCACGACCGCGTCGCCCCTGTCCGGTGCCGTCGCGCACGCGTCGCCGCTTGGCGGCGAGGCCGAACTCGGCCGGGCCGAGTTCGACGCGATCGCGCGCATCATGCTGTCGGAAAGCCGCGTCCACCTGACCGCGGCGAAGATGACGCTGGTCCATTCGCGCCTGTCGCGCCGGCTGCGCGAACACGGCCTGTCGACGTTCCGCGACTATGTGAAGCTGGTCCAGACCGATCCGGTCGAGCGCGGGGAGATGGTGACGGCGCTCACCACCAACCACACGCATTTCTTCCGCGAGGTCCATCATTTCGACCATCTGCGCGAAGTCGCGCTGCCGATGCTCAAGGACCGCGCCCGGCGCGGGCCGGTGCGCATCTGGTCGGCAGCCTGTTCGTCGGGCGAGGAGATCTACACGGTCGCCATGTGCCTGCTCGGCACCGACCGCAGCCATGCCGGCTGGTTGCGCAGCGCGGATGTGAAGCTGCTGGCGACCGACATTTCGCCGCCGATGGTCAAGGCGACGGCGCGGGGCTTTTATCCGGCGGCCACCGCCGAGGCGATCCCCGAACCCTATCGCCGGGCGTGGATGCGGCCGGTGCAGGGCGGGTTCGAAATGGTCGAGGAGGCGCGCAGCCTTGTTACCGCGCGGCTGCTCAACCTGTTCGCCGACTGGCCGATGCGCCAGCAATATGACGTGATCTTCTGCCGCAACGTGATGATCTATTTCGAGGACGATGCGAAGCGCGAGCTGGAAATGCGGCTCGTCGATCAGCTCGCTCCGGGGGGGTATCTCTATATCGGCCATTCCGAACGCCTGATCGGCCCCGCGCAGCACGGCATGAGCCCGTGCGGACAGACAATCTATGTGAAAAATGGAGCCGGAGCGTGATCGCGTCCCCCGTCAAGACTGCTTCTCCCGTCAGGGTCGTCATCGTCGACGACAGCGCGTCGATGCGCGCCGCGCTCAACCGCATCCTCGGTTCGGACCCCGAGATCGAGGTGGTGGGCCTGGCCCCGGAACCGCACAGCGCGCGCCAGATCATCAAGGACATGAACCCCGATGTCGTGACCCTCGACGTCGAGATGCCGGGGATGGACGGCCTGTCCTTCCTTGAAAAGATCATGCGCCTGCGCCCGATGCCGGTGGTGATGTGCTCGACGCTCACCGGGCGCGGCACCGAAGTGACGATCGAGGCGCTGCGGCTGGGCGCGGTCGACTGCATCGCCAAGCCGTCGGGCAATGCCGCCGACATCATGCGCGATGCCGATCTGCTGCGCCGCACGGTCAAGAGCGCGGCCCGTTCGCGGGTGCGCCCGGGCGGCGCGCCGACCACGCCCAAGCCGGCGGCGATCAATGGCCAGTATCGCGACGTGATCATCGCGATCGGTGCGTCGACCGGCGGGGTGGAAGCGCTGTTCTCGCTCATCGGCTCGCTGCCGGCCGATTGTCCGCCGGTGCTGGTCGTCCAGCACATGCCGGCGGCCTTTACCGGCGGTTTCGCGGCCCGGCTGAACGCGGCGGCGCCGATGACCGTGGTCGAGGCGACCGACGGTCAGGCGGTCGAGCGCGGCCATGTCTATATCGCGCCCGGCGGGGCCTGCCACATGGAGATGGTCAACAGCAGCCAGCCGCGCATCAAGCTGGTGCCGAGCGACCCTGTCGGCGGCCATCGCCCCGCGGTCGATGTGCTGTTCAACTCGGTCGCAAGGCGCGGTGCCGGCGCGGTCGGGGCGATCCTCACCGGCATGGGGCAGGACGGCGCGGCCGGGCTGCTGGCGATGCGGCGGGCAGGGGCGCGCACCTTCGGCCAGAGTGCGGATACCTGCGTCGTCTACGGCATGCCGCGCGCGGCATTCGAGGCAGGCGCAGTCGAGCGTCAGGTGAATCTTTCGGCCATGCCCGAGGCGATCCTCGGCGCGTGCCGCAAATAAGTGGGTGGAGAGTAAGGCATGCCAGCTGCAGCGGCAATCAAGGTGATGGTCGTCGACGATCAGGCCAGCATGCGGGCGATGATCCGCCGCGCGCTCCAGGACTTCGGGTTCAAGGATGTGCGCGACAAGGCGGATCCCGTCGAGGCGCTGAGCGCGGTCAAGAGCGACCGCGTGCACCTGATCATCTCGGACTATAACATGCCCGAGATGGACGGGCTCCAGTTGCTCGAGGAGGTCCGCAAGGATCCGGTGATCGGCAAGACGGTGTTCATCATGCTCACCGGCTCGTCCGACCGCGAGATCGTCCAGCGTGCGGCGGCGCTCGGGGTCAACAACTATGTCGTCAAACCCTTTGCGCCCGCCGCCCTCAAGGAAAAGATCGAGCGCGTGTTCGGTGAACTGACATGAGCGCGGCCGCGATGCGCCGTGTCCCGATCGTCCAGGGCGAGCACGCCGTGGTCAGCGAGGCCAATGTCATCGTCTCGACGGTGCTGGGCTCGTGCATCGCGGTGTGCCTGCAGGATTCGGTGTCGCGGATCGGCGGCATGAACCATTTCCTGCTCGGCGAGCCGAGTGCGGGACATGACGTGTCGCCCCAGGACATGCAGCGTTACGGCGTCCATGCGATGGAAGTGCTGATCAACGCGCTGATGGCGCGCGGCGCGTCGCGCGACCGGCTGAAGGCGCACATCTATGGCGGGGCCAATGTCGTGGCCGGGCTGGGGTCGATCGGCAGCCAGAATGCCAGCTTCGCCCGCCGCTTCTGCCAGACGGAAGGCATCGCCATCGCGCACGAGGATGTCGGCGGCAACTTCGCCCGGCGGGTCGAGTTTCTGGCCTATGAGGGCAAGTCGCGCTGCTCGCGCGTGGCGCAGGCCCCGCCGATCCAGATCAAGCCGCCCAAGCCGGCCGTCACCGGCGGCGAACTCGAGCTGTTCTGAGCCCTTTGCGACCAACGACAAACTTCAAGATCGGGATCACTCAATGTCTCACATCGACAGCCTCGCCCCCACGCTGTGCAGCGCGCTCGCCAACGAGATCCGCGACGTGCGCACGTTGATCGAGCAGCTGGCCGATGTGCTGGCCTGCGACGAATATCTGGCGCTCAAATATACCGAGCAGCTGCAGGCGTTCGACCTGCTCGTCCAGCGCATCTCGGAAACTGCCGGCCTGCTCGACCGGCTGGCCGAGGGCATTAGCGGCCATGACGCGGTGTCCGAGATCCGGCTCGAGGTCATGCAGCGGCGGCTGCAAGACGTGCTGAAGGCGGCCTGACATGGCGGCCAATCCGTCATCCTCGTCCGATACGCGCCCGATCGTCATCCGCCGCGTCAAGAAGGTGGTCGGCGGCGGCCATCATGGCGGTGCGTGGAAGGTCGCCTATGCCGACTTCGTGACCGCGATGATGGCGTTCTTCATGCTGTTGTGGCTGATCGCTGATCCCGATCAGGAAAAGTTGCAGGGGCTGGCCGAATATTTCTCGCCGTCGAGCGCCTCCGGCAAGCCGGGCGAGACGATCGAGAGCCTGAGCGGCCGGCAGCCGGGGCTGGGCGGACGCACCCGGCGGGCCCAGTCCGACAATCCGATGTCGAACGGCCAGCCGACCGCCGAGGCCGCGACCCAGGGCACCGCCCGGGGCGGCAGCGCGGCGGTGCCCGATCCGTCGCTGCGCGTGATGGCCGAGGAGCTGAAGCTGCTGCTCCAGCCGGTCACCACCCCCAAGTCCGAGCGCCAGACAGTGGCGTTCCAGCCGTCGCGCGACGGGCTGCGCATCAGCCTGATGGACGACGCCAACCGGTCGATGTTCCAGGGCGGGACCGCGGTGCTGAACGCCTATGCGCGCACCCTGCTGACCGACGTGGCGCGCAAGATCGGCAAAAGCGGCGTGCGCATCGCCATCGAAGGCCATACCGATGCGACCGGCGGCCAGAGCGAGGCCAATTGGAAGCTGTCGGCCGACCGGGCGCTGGCCGCGCGGGCAGCGCTGATCGCCGGCGGGCTGACGCCCGACCGTTTTTCCGAAGTGGTTGCGCTTGCCGCGACCCGGCCCGTCTATCCCGACCAGCCCGAGCGGGCGGAGAACCGCCGCATCACCATCGTGCTGATGGCCGAATCCTCCCCGCTGCCCAGCGACGCCAGCTTCAGGTTCTGACGTGAAACCCGCTCTTCTTCTTCCGCTGATGCTGATCGCCGGACTGGGCGTGGGCGGCGGTGCCGCCTTTGGCGTCGGTCAGCTGCTGCCCGCGCCCGACGCCGGGCCGGCCAAGCCCAAATCGCCCGTCGAGGAGGAGGCGAACCTTGCCTTCATCAAGACCGAGGTCGTGCTGGTGCCGCTGGTGTTTCCCGACGGGCGGCTGGCCGGCTACACATCGATCGACGCCGCGTTGCAGGTGCCGGCCGATCAGGCCGAGGCGCTGAAGGCGCGGATGCCGCTGCTGCTGCACGCGATCAACCTGCAGACGTTCCGCACGCCGCTTGCCGCCGGGCCGGACGGACAGCTGGCCGATCTGGAAGGCTATCGCAAGATCGTCGCCGCCGCCGCGCCCAAGGCATTCGGCGCGGGCGTCGTCCGCAAGGTGGCGATCATCCAGGCCAATCCGTCATGACCTTTCAGCCGCGCGGGTTCGATCCCGCCGGGCCGGCGTCCGGCGCGGCGCGCCCGCGCGCGGAGCGCACCGTTTCGCTGCTGATCGTCGCCAAGCTGACGGTCGGGGGGCAGGAGGCGCTGTGCCGGATCCGCAACCTGTCGGAAACCGGGCTGATGCTGGAAACATCGGCGGCGCTGCGCCCGGCCGACCGGGTGCGGGTCGAGGTGCGCCACCATCCGCCGCTCGACGGGCTGATCGTCTGGGCCGAGGGCGGCCGCGCGGGCATGTCGTTCGATGCGCCGGTGGCGGTGGCGGCGCTGGTTGCGCCTGCGCCCGCGCCGGTCAGCCGGATCCTCAAGAGCCGCCAGCCGCGCGGGCCGCGTGTCGCGGCGGCGGCGCGGATCACGGTCGAGCTGCGCGGCCGGCGGCTGAGCGGGCGGCTGTGCGACATCTCGCTGGGCGGGGCCAAGATCATCATCCCGGTCGCCCCGCGCCCGAATGAGCCGCTCCAGATCCATGTGCCGGGCCTGCCGGCCAAGGCGGCAACCGTGCGCTGGGTGGGCGAAGAGGTCGGCATCGCCTTTGCCGACCCGCTGGCCTTCGATGCGCTCGACGCCTGGCTGGCCGGTGCCGCGCCGGCCGACGGCGCGGCCTGACACCGTTTCCCTCAAGCTGTTTGCCCGAAGCTGCCTGCTCCTGAAGCCGCCTGCTCCTGAAGCTGTTTGCTGGGGCCGGCGGCCTCAGCTGCCGAAGCTGCGGACCAGCGACCCGGCGATCAGCGCCCAGCCATCGACAAGCACGAAGAAGATAATCTTCATCGGCAGCGAGATCGATGGTGGCGGCAGCATCATCATCCCCATCGCCATCAGGATCGCGGATACCGCCATGTCGATGACGAGGAAGGGCAGCAGCAGCAGAAAGCCGATTTCAAACGCGCGGCGCAGCTCTGAAATCATGAAGGCGGGGATGAGCGTCGACAGCGGCGTCTGCGCGGCGGGCACCGGCTTGCCCGACAGGTCCGAAAACAGCTTCAGATCGTCGCTGCGGACATGGGTGAGCATGAACTGGCGAAACGGCTCCGACGTGCGCGTAAACGCCACCTCTTCGGTGATGCGGCCTTCATTATAGGGTTTGACCCCGTTCTGCCACGCCGCCTCGAAGGTCGGCGTCATCACGAAAAACGACAGGAACAGCGCCAGGCTGATCAGCACCGGATTGGGCGGCACGCCCGGCGCGCCGATCCCGGTGCGCAGCAGCGACAGCGCCACGACGATGCGGGTGAAGCAGGTGACCGTCATCAGGATGCCGGGTGCCAGCGACAGCACGGTCAGCATCATGACCAGCTGGATCGCCCGGCTGGTCAGCGAACCTTCGCCAAGGCTGATGGTCGCCGATGCGCCGGCCGCGGCATCGGCACCCGCCGCCTGCGCCCAGGCAAGGCTGGGCGCGAACAGGCACACCGCCAGCAGCATCAACTTCAGAAATCGCATGTCAGGCCGCCTTGGCAAGGCTGCGGCGGCGCACCCGGCGCGGCGCGGTCGGCGTCATCTGGACGACCGTCAGCGGCGCGGCAGGCGCAGGCGGGGCAACAACCTGTTCTTCCGCCCTGGCCGCCGTGTCGTCGGCAACCGGCAGGTCCGGCCCGTGCAGCACCAGCCCGGCCAGCGTCGACACGCTGTCGATCGCATCGCCCGCAAGGGTGAAGGCCGGGGCAGTGCGTTCGGCCAGCCGGTCGCGCGCGCCATCGACCATCTGGGCAAAGCTGTCGCGCATCTGCGCCAGCTCGGCCTTGGTCTGCGCCATCGCGGCGGCGGCGGCGGCGCGCTTTTCCTCGGCGATGCGCAGCCGCTCGGCCTCGGCGGCATGGTCGATCTCGTCGCGCAGGATCGTGCTTTCGATGACCAGATTGCCTTCAGGCGCGATCAGGATCAGATGCTCGCGCCCGTCGCGGCGCAGCAGTGCGACCGAGCGGCGCGCGTCGAGCGCGGTGCGTTCCACCAGTTCGATGCGCCCCGGCTGGTGGCCGCCGATCCGGCCCGGCAGGCGCAGATTATAGCGCCTGACCGCCCACAGCCCCACCGCCATCAGCCCGAGCACCAGCAGCAGCGCCCCCAGCATCCGCATCAGTGCGAACAGATCCATCAGCCGCCCCGTTCGACCATCTGGGTGATTTCCAGCGACATGCGGTCGCCGTTCACCAGCACCTTGCCGAGGGCGATCAGCGTGCCGTTCACATGCAGCTCGCTCGGATCGTCATAGCCGCAGTCGAGCGGGATCATGGCCCCCCGGCCCATGGTAAGGATGTGGCGGATGGGCAGGCGGGTCGATCCCAGCACCACCGACATTTGTACGCTGACTTCTTCAAGCGCCGACATTGCGGTCTCCCTTTCATCTCGACTTATAGGAGAGATTTTCCGCCTGCCCGGCCCGACTAGGCAAAATCTGCCTATAAGAGGGGGGTAGCGGCCGGGCAGTTCCCCGGCGGGAGCCTGATGATGGACCTGAAGACCAGTACCGATATCTCCGCCTCTGGCCTCAGGGCGCAGAGCCTGAGGATGCGCGTGATCGCGGAAAATCTCGCCAATGCGGATTCGGTCGCGCGCACCCCGGGCGGCGATCCCTATCGCCGCCGCGTCGTGGTGTTCAAACCCGAGGTGAAGGGCGCGGAGGGCGCGACCAGCGTCAAGGTCAGCACCGTCACCACCGACAAATCGTCGTTCCAGCGCATCTATCAGCCCGGCCATCCGGCGGCCGATGCGCAGGGCTATATCCAGCGCCCCAACGTCAACAGCCTGGTCGAAAGCGCCGACATGCGTGCGGCGCAGCGGTCCTATGAGGCCAATCTCAACGCCATCGAGGCTGCGCGCACGATGACGATGCGCACCATCGATCTGATCAAATAATCGCCACACACAGGAGTAATGCTATGTCGCTTGGCGCACTTGATGCGGCGTCGGCCTATGGCCGCGCGCTCGGGGTCGGGACGGGCCTGAAGACGGGTGGGGCAGCCGGCAGCGCCGGTGCCGCCGCCACCGATGAAGGCGGTTTCGGCGCGATGGTCGACAATCTGGTGTCGAACGCCGCCGACAGCCTGCGCAGCGCCGAAGCGGCGAGCGCCGCCCAGGTCGCGGGCAAGGGCGACCTGATTGACGTCGTGACCGCGATCGGCGCGGCCGAGACCGCGCTCGACACGGTGATCGCGGTGCGCGACAAGGTGGTCAACGCCTATACCGATATCATGCGGATGCAGATCTGACATGGGCGCAGCCGATGTCATGGAGATCGCCAAGGCGGCGCTGATGCTGATCCTGGCGGTCTCCGGCCCGCTGCTGATCGCGTCGCTGATCACCGGCGTGGCCATCGGCCTGTTGCAGGCGCTGACCCAGATTCAGGAAATGACGCTGACCTTCGTGCCCAAGATCCTCGTGATGGGGGTCGTGCTGCTGATGACGCTGCCGATGATGGGGCAGGCGCTGTCCGGCTTCATGGCCGAGATCAGCAGCCGGATCGTGAAGGGCTGAGCCGGCCATGTATGCCGATCTGCCCGTCCAGGCGACCGGCTTTCTGATCCTGTTCGCGCGCGTCGGCGCGGTGCTGATGCTGCTGCCGGTGTTTTCCGAGGATGCGGTGCCGATGCGCCTGCGCCTGATGGGCGCGCTCGGCATGACGGCGGCCCTGTGGGGGCTGTTGTCGGCGCGCGTGCTGCCGGTTGCCGGCAATGATGCGCAGCTGCTCGGCCTCGTCCTTGTCGAGCTGGGCATCGGTCTTGCGCTCGGCATGCTCGTCAAGCTGCTGTTTCAGGCGATCATCATGGCCGGGGCGATCATCAGCCTGCAGACCGGGCTCAGCTCGGCCTTGGTGTTCGACGCCTCGCTCGGCGGCCAGACGCCGCTGCTTGCCAAGCTGATCGCGCTTGCCGCCGTGCTGTTCTGCATGGCGATGGGGCTGCATCACATGTGGATCGCCGCGATCGTCCGGTCTTACGAATTCTTCCCTATCGGCGTCGTGCCCGACCCCGGCGAGCTGGCGCGGCTGGCGGTGGCGACCACTGGCAAGGCGATGATGCTCGCGGTCAGCATCGCCGGGCCGTTTCTGGTCTATGGCATCGTGTTCAACGTCGCGCTCGGCCTGTCGGCGCGGCTGGCGCCCGCGATCCAGATCTTCTTCATCGCCCAGCCGCTCAACATCCTGATCGGCATGGCACTGCTCGCCGTCACCATCGGGGCGATCCTCACCGCCTTTTCGGCATCGTTCGCCGAATGGATGAACAACGGCTTCGCCTGACCCATGGCAGAGGCCGACAAGGACCAGAAAACCCAGGAGCCGACCGCCAAGCGGCTCGAGGATGCGCGCAAGAAGGGCGATGTCCCGACCGCGCCCGAAATGCGCCATGCGATCATGTTCGGGGCCATGTTCATGGTGCTCGGATCGCTGGGGCTGGGCGCGCTGACCGCGCTGGCGCGCATGGCGGTGCGCATCTGGGGCAGCGCCGATCAGATCCGGCTCGATCCGCTCGATGCCAGCCGCTTCGCCATCCATATTGCCGGCGAGCTGCTGATGGCGATCGGGCCGGTGCTGGCCGTGCTGTTCGGCTTTGGCCTGCTGGTCGGGTTTTCGCAGGGGATGCCGACCATCGCCTGGGCGCGCGTCACGCCCAAATGGAGCAAGCTCAACCCGTTCACCGGGCTTGGCCGCATCTTCGGCAAGCAGGGGCTGGTCGAGTTTGCCAAGACGCTCGCCAAATCGGCGGCGGTCATCACCATCGGGGTGTTCGTGCTGTGGCCGCACGCCACTGCCATCGACCAGCTGGTCGGCATGGAGCCGATCGAGATTGCGCGCACCGCCGCCACGCTCGTCGTCATGCTGGTCAAATGCGTGCTGGTGCTGGTCGGCGCGATCGCCGCGTTCGACTTTGTCTATCAGCGCCGCGCCTTCCTCGCCAAGATGCGCATGACGCTGCAGGAGGTGAAGGACGAGCACAAGGAAAGCGACGGCGACCCCAAGGTCAAGGCGCGCCAGCGCCAGATCGGCATCCAGCGCTCGCGCCGCCGGATGATGGCGGCGGTGCCGACGGCCAGCGTCGTCGTCACCAACCCCACCCATTATGCGGTCGCGCTCAAATATGAACATGGCACGATGCGCGCGCCCATCGTCGTCGCCAAGGGCGTCGATGCCATTGCGCTCAAGATCCGCGAGGTCGCGGGCGCGGCCGATGTGCCGATCATCGAAAGCCCGCCGCTTGCCCGTGCGCTCTATGCCAGCGCCGAGATCGACCGGCCGATCCCGGTCGAGCATTATGCCGCGGTCGCCGAGATCATCTCCTATGTCATGAGCCTTGCGCGCAAGCGCATGGCGGCCTGATCGCCGCGCGCCAGCCGGGACAGGAGCGGCGGCGTTACGATGGTTGGCTGGGGGCCGCCCCCGATCAGCCGCGCCGTTCGAGCTTTGCCAGTTCGACCAGGATGCGCAGCTCGATCTCGTCGAGCAGCGTCGACAGCGCCGTATCCGCCGAGCGGTCGCGCCGGCGGGTCCATTCGCGCAGTTCGCGCAGCTTTTGCGGGCCGACCGTGCCGGCGATGAGCGTGCGGTGCAGCTGCTCCAGCGCGTTGACGCCCTCTTCGGCCTGGCGGGCGATTTCAGCCCGGCGGTCCGGTTCCGGCCCGGCGGCGGCCAGCGTCACCAGCATCTGCACCGACTGCACCGGCGGGCTGAGCGCGCTCTGCCCGGCGGGCGGCGGCGGGGCTGCGCCCGGCTGGAACTGCGGCGCGTCGACCCGCTTCGCCGGATGAACGGCGATCAGGGCCTGAAGCAGCGCGGCGGTTCCCTCGATACGCAGTTTTGCCTCCTGACCGGAAAAAACGGCCTTTCTTCTTCTATAAGAGAAAAGAGTGCCGTTTACCCTTTTCGACGGAACATTATGCGTCTTCTTCCTCTGCTGGTCCTGATCGCCGCTTTCTGGCCGCAGACGCGCGCCGATGCGGCCCCCCGGATCAAGGATATCGTTGCCGTCGAAAATGTCCGGCCGAACCAGCTGGTCGGCTATGGCCTGGTGGTCGGGCTGGCGGGGACGGGCGACCGCGTGCTCAACACGCCGTTCACCGAGGAATCGGTGCAGGCGATGTTGGAGCGCATGGGCGTCAACATTCGCGGCACCCAGCTGCGCATCCTGAACGTCGCCGCCGTGTCGGTGACGGCAACGCTGCCGCCCTTTGCCCGGGCCGGGTCGACCATCGATGTCCAGGTTTCGGCGATGGGCGATGCCACCAGCCTGCAGGGCGGGACGCTGATCGCCTCGGTGCTCAAGGGGCTGGACGGCGAGGTCTATGCGGTGGCGCAGGGACCGGTCGCGGTGTCCGGCTTTCGTGCCCAGGGCGCGGCCGCGCAGGTCAATCGCGGCGTGCTGACCTCGGCCCGCATCGCCGGCGGCGCGATTGTCGAGCGCGAAGTGCCCTATGCGCTGCGTTCTGCGACCAGCCTGAAGCTGGCGCTGCACAATCCCGATTTCACCACCGCCCAGCGCGTCGCCGCCGCCATTGGCCGGCGGTTTCCGGGCGCGGCGGCGGTGCTCGATCCCGCAACGGTCGAACTGCGCGCGCCCGACGCGCAGACGCCGCTGATCGATCTGTATGCGCAGGTCGAAAATCTCGAGATCGCGGTCGACCAGCCTGCGCGGATCGTCATCAACGAGGCGGCGGGGACCGTCGTCATGACCGCCGATGTCAAGGTCAGCCCGGTCGCCATCGCCCAGGGCGGGCTGACGATCAGCGTCTCCGAAGCGCCGATCGCGTCGCAGCCCGAGCCGCTGTCCGACGGCCAGACCGTGGTTTTGCCGCGCACCTCGGTGGCGGTCGATGACGGGGCCAACCGCTCGCTCGGCCTGGTCGAGGGCACGTCGCTGCGCCAGCTGGTCGGTGGGCTCAATGCGCTGGGCGTCAGCCCGCGCGACCTGATCACCATCCTCCAGGCGGTCAAGAGCGCGGGTGCGCTGCAGGCCGAGATCGAGGTGCAATAATGTCCGACCTTCCGCCCATTCCCGCGCCCGCCGCGCCCGGCCAGCCGGCAGCAGTGCCGGCCCAGGATCCCGGCCGCGACCGCGCCGCCAAGACCGCGCGCGAGTTCGAGGCGGTGTTCATCGGCCAGATGACCAAGCTGATGATGGAAAGCGTCGAGGTCGGCGACCAGTTCAGCGGCGGGCATGGCGAGGAAATGTTTCGCGGCATCCTGGCCGAACAGCTGGGCAACGAGATTTCACGCCGCGGCGGGCTCGGCCTTGCGCCGGCCGTGATGGACCAGATCATCCGCCTTCAGGGACAGACAAAATGATCGATGACATGATCGAGACCATCCAGTCGCTCAACGCGCTGATGCGCGAAGAGACGGGTTTGCTCGCCACCGCCGGCCGCAGCCGCGACATCGAACCGGTCGCCGCTGCCAAGCTGAAGCTGACGGCGACGCTTGAAACCCAGATGGCGACGCTTGCCCGCGAACAGCCGGACTGGCGCGAAACCATGGACGCCGAACCGCGCGCGGTGCTGATCGAGGCGCTGGACGAGCTGCAGGAAGTGGCCGCCGACAATGCCCGGATGCTGTCGCGCCAGATCGATCTGTCGCGCGACATCATGGACGCGATCGCCGAAGAGGCGAAGCGGCTGTCGGGCACCCGCCGCCAGACCTATGGCGCGGCCGGCGGCCTGTTCGCGATGGATCAGGCGACGCCGATCTCGGTCAACACCAGCCTGTAACGCCTCCCCCGTCATCGGGGCTTGCGAGACTGTTGCGCCCCCGGCCGGATGCGGCCGGGGGCGTTTGTCTGTCCGCCGATCGGCCGCCAACCGCGCCGGCCCATGCCGTCAACAGCAGACGCCCCGCCGGGTCGGGCGGGGCGTCTGCGCATCGCGGATGCCGGCGCTTTTTCGCGCCGGGCTGCTCTAGCCCTTTGATTTGCCGCATTTTCCGAGTCGCCGGGTGATTCAACCCGGCTTGAAAATGCTCTAAACGTGGGGCGCCGCCGGTTCCGTGCCGTCGGATCGTAAACCGCTTTAGTTGCCGTTGCGGCCGATGGCGCTTTTGATCAGGCCCATCTGCTTGCGGTAGAGGCTGGTCATCGCCGTGAAATCGGCCTGCACCTGGCCCATGCGCAGCAGCTGGTCTTCCAGCGTGACGTTGTTGCCATCCGGCTTGGTCTCGCTGATGTCCGTGTCGCGGATCACATTGCCGCCGATGCTCGGCCCGCGCGCGCCAAGTGCGGCCATGCCGCTGGTGATCGCCACGGTCGGCCGCGCGACCGCCGTGCGGCCCGAGCGGATGTTGAGCATCGCACCGAAATCGGGCGCGCGCACGTCGCGCGCTTTGTAGCCCGGCGTCTCGCTGTTGGCGATGTTTTCGGAAATCACCCGCTGGCGATCGGCCAGATGGCGCATCGACTGAGTGATGCCTTTGATCAGGGCAGGCGGCTGGGCCATGGGGTCAGAATCCTGTGAATACGCTGCCGCCGCCCAGCCGCCGGAGCGCGTCCTGATAGCGGCTGGCCTGGGCGGCGAGATAGGGCGACACCCGCCCGTTGCGGCCGCTGCCGTTGACGATCGCTTCCTTGTTCTTGTCCCAGAACAGCGAGCGGAATGCGGTCTGCGAGGTCGACACCGCGGCCTCGATGCGGCTGAGCGCCAGCTTGGCCCCGTCGAGCGTCGAAATGTCGAGCGCGCTCGACAGATCAAGGCCGTAATTGCCCCCCGGCCGCACGCGCGGCGCATTGTCGGGAATCGGGGCCGAAGCGACCAGTTTCGACGCGGTCATGCCAAGCTTTTCGAGCGCGTCGCGGCCATCGCGGCCGGAAATCAGCTCGATGCTGTTGCCAGCCTGGGCCTCGATGCGCAGCGCGCTGCCTTCGCCCTTGCGCGGGGTGGCGACCGTCACGCCCCGGCCTGCGGCCAGACGGATGCGGTCGGCAAGGCTGGTCAGCGTGTCATTGGCGGCAATGGTGATCCGCCGGACCGCCCCGCCATTGACGCGGAACGAGAATTCGTCGCCGGGCCTCAGGCTGGTCTGGGCGGTCAGCCGGGTCGAATCCTCCGGGTTGATCGTACCGCGGCGGAACCCGAAGGCCCCGATCGCCGTGTCTGCCCCGGGGGCGGCGGCGATCTGCACCGCCTCGGTGCGCACGCCCGCCCGGCCCCATTGATTGACGTTTTCAACCGCGCCGGTGCCGCTGTTCACCCGCGCGACAAAGCCGTCGACCGGCCCGGCGCGCGTGCCGCCCAGATCGCCGGTCGTCCGCCCACCGACATAGAGCGTGCCGCCCATGAAGGTCAGGCTGTCGATCTGGTCGTCGGCGCCGGTGCCGACATAGCTGGTCGTGGCGTTGGACAGGCCGGGGTTGAGCCGGGTGACAAAGCCGTCGCGCGCGCCGCTCAGCGTGTTCACCGCGTCGCCGGTGATCGCGGTCGAGGTCGCGCCGGCAACCGCGATGGTGCCGTCGCTGCCGATCGCCAGCGCCCGCGCATCGGCCTGGCCGAGGCTGATCTGGCCGAGATCGGTCGACAGCGCGCTGCCGCTCATCCGGCGGACAACGGCATTGCCGCCTTCCGAGGTCAGCGCGACCAGCGATCCGTCGCTGTCGACGCGCAGCGCGCGCACGGCATCGCTGCTGCCGCTGTTGATCGTCCGACGTTCCTGCAACCGGCCGGTCGCATCCAGCCGGGCAAGAAAGGCGTCGCCGGTGCCGCTCGCTGCGCGCCCGCCGACAAAGACGCTGCCGTCATTGCCGACCGCGACCGCATTGGCGCTGTCGGCCCCGATCGAACGCACCACCGTTGCAAACCGTTCTTCGCCGGCGGCGCTGAACCGCGCCACCAGCATGTCGCCATCGCTGTCCGCGCCGTCGAACGCGCCGGTGACCGTGCCGGCGACGACGATGTCGCCATTGCCGGCAATGCTGATCGCCGCACCGTCGGCGGTGCCGCCCGCGCCCAGCGCGCGCTGCCAGATCACCTTGCCGTCGCTGTCCATCTTGGTCAGGAACAGATCGTCCTCGCCATCCGAACGATTGGACCCCAGATCGCCCGCCGTGGTGCCGACCATATAGGTGAAGCCCTGCGCATCGGTCGCGACCGCGCGGGTGCGGGTGGTCGCCGCCACCTGCACGGGTTCGGGCTGCTGGTCGGGCAGCAGCGGCTTGGGCGGCGGGGTCAACTGCGCCCGCGCGGTGGCGGCCGCGTCGATGGCGCTGTAGCTGGCGAGCGTGTTGCGCTCGATCGCGCCGGTCGGATCGTCGAACCGCATGATGCTGGTCGCGGTCGGCGAATCGAGCGGCGTCTGGCCGGCGGCGACCATCAGCGAGTCGCCCGCGCCGATCTGGTTGATCGTCACCCGGTCGATGCCGGTGCCGTTCATCTGCAGGCCCCAGCCACCCGCGGTCTTGACCGGTTTGAAGCTGATCGGCCAGCGCGGCAGCGGGTTGCCCTCGGCGTCATTGACCACATCGCCGTTCGTGTCGCGCTGCGGGATCGCCGCGATGGCGGCCGAAAACGCCTCGGCGATGCTGTCGAGCGTCGGCGGCTGCGGCGTGCCGGCCAGATCGACGGTCACCGTGTCGGTGGTCGTGCCGGTGCCGCGGTTGAGCGTAATCGAAAAGCGTTCGGTTCCCGTAAGGCCGGGCAGCGCGGCGGCGCGCTGCTGGACCACGGCCTCGCCATTGATCTGGCTGGCCGTCGGGGGGGCGATTTCGACGCTTTCGGCCCGGCGTGCCGGCTGGCCGAAGGCGATCGACAATTTGTCTCCGGGCGCGCTGGCAAGGAACGCCTGCAGATCGGCGATGCCCCGCGCGAAGGTGGTCTGCAGCGACGTGCGCTCGGCGACCGAGCTGGTCTGGCGCATCGCCGTCTGGGCGAGCACGCGCAGCCGGTCGAGCGCCTTGTAGGTGGTGAATGCCGTCTGCACGTCGGGCGGCAGCGTCGGGCCGATCTGGCGCACGCTGTCGATGATCGTCGACATGCTGCGGATCGTTGCCACCTGCACCGACAGGGGGGGGCTGGTCTGCGGCTGGTTCCAGGGCGGGGTCACCGGCTTCAGCGTGAACTGCGCCCGCGCGGTCCGCGCCGCGCGCGTCTCGATGTCCGCGGCAGGCGTCTGGAGACCGCCAAGGTTCGTCCCTGAAAGCAGGGACAGACCGATCAAGCCCTGATTGAAATTGATCGTCATATCGCGCCGGACGTTGGTTGTTGCTCCTCTATAATAGGTGGAGTGGAAGGCCGCCGGTGCGGTTAACCATCATTTCTCTGGGGATTTTTAATGGCTGTCACGCTTCCGGTCGCCGAACCGCCCGAGCTCAAGAAATATACCGGGCCGCAGCGCGCGGCTGCATTGCTGCTGGTGCTCGGCAAGGATCATGGCGCGCCGATCTGGGAAAGCCTGTCGGTCGAGGAGGTGAAGGAACTGTCCTCGGCCATGTCGCAGCTGGGACGCCTGCCCGCGGCCGTGGTGGAATATCTGCTCGTCCAGTTTTCGGCCGAAGTGTCGAGCATGGCGTCGCTCCACGGGTCGCACGAGACGACCGAGCGGCTGCTCGCCGGCATCATGCCGCCCGACAAGGTGCGCGAGATCATGGAGGACATTCGTGGTCCCTCCGGCCGCACCATGTGGGACAAGCTGTCCAATGTCGGCGAAAGCGTGCTCGCCGGCTATCTGAAGAACGAATATCCGCAGACGGTCGCCGTCATCCTGTCCAAGCTCAAGCCCGATCATGCCGCGCGCGTGCTGGCCGAGCTGCCGCGCGATTTCGGCGTCGATGTCGTCACCCGCATGCTGCGCATGGACACCGTGCAGAAGGACGTGCTGCAGGAGGTCGAATCGACCCTCAAGACCGAGTTCATGAGCAACCTGTCGCGCACCCAGCGCCGCGACCCGCATGAGAGCATGGCCGACATGTTCAACGCGATGGACCGCGCGACCGAGGAAGCGATGCTGAACGCGCTCGAGGAGCGCGCGCCCGAATCCGCCGAGCGTATCCGCGCGCTGATGTTCACCTTCGAGGATCTGACCGCGCTGCTGCCCGAGGCAATCGCCGCCGTCGTCAAGAATGCCGACAAGAAGACGATGGCCCTCGCGCTCAAGGGCGCGCCGGAAGAAGCGCGGCGCGTGTTCTTCGGCGGCATGACCGAGCGTGCGGCCGGCATGCTGCGCGACGACATGGCCAATATGGGGCCGGTGCGCGCGCGCGACTGCGAAGAGGCGCAGAGCCAGCTCGTCCGCCTCGCCAAGACACTGGCCGCCAAGGGCGAGATCGTGCTCGTCGATCCCAAGAGCGACGACGCGGTCATCATCTGATCCGGGAAGGCACCTGCCATGTCGATGCACGTCAAACCCTTTGCCTTTGACCGGGTGTTCGCCGTCCCGACGGCGGAGGCCGAGCGCAGCCCCGAGGCGCTGCGGCTGGAGATCGAGCATCTCGAGCTCGAGGTGCTGCGCCTCAAGCGCGAGATCGAATCCGAAACCGCGCGCGCGCGCGCCGAGGCGTTCCAGCAGGCGGTCGATCAGGTGCGTGCCGAACGCGAGGCGGCGCTGCTTGCCGCGGTCGACGCGCTTCAGGCCGGGTTCGAGGCGATGGACGAGCGGTTCGACGCCGCCGAGGAAAGGCTGGCGCGCGAGGGCGGCGCGATCGCGCTTGCCGCGGCCGATTATCTGGCCGCGCGCGCGCTGGCGCTCGCCCCGACCGCCGCCATCGACGAGGCGATCGGCCGGGTGCTGCGCCAGGTGCGGCGCGGCCAGCCGGTGCAGATCCGCGTCCATCCCGATCTGGTCGCCGATGTCGAGGCGCTGGTCGCCACGCGCCAGAGCGCCGACCGCCGCCGCCTCAACCTGACCGTGGTCGGCGATGCCGCGCTGCATCCGGGCGATGCGCAATTGCTC
Source organism: Sphingomonas sp. URJC2 (assembly GCF_059803575.1). NCBI lineage: Bacteria > Pseudomonadati > Pseudomonadota > Alphaproteobacteria > Sphingomonadales > Sphingomonadaceae > Sphingomonas > Sphingomonas sp. URJC2. Next base: position 16,261 of record NZ_JAPFGX010000029.1, on the reverse strand, counting down.
TGGGATCAGGGCGGGCTGGCGCTGGAGGCCGAGGCGCGCCGCGCCGCCCTTGCCCAGGAAATGGCGGCCCTGTTCCCCGGCGATTGAGCGGCGATCCCGTTTCTGTTTGCGGGCCATAAGCGGCCCCGGTCCCGATCCGGGCCGGGGCCGTTTTTACGTTTGCGCCGCGCGATTTGCCCCGGTCGCGCCTGCCCCGGCAAAAACTGCCGCCTTCGGGAAAAAACTGCCGGGCCGCGTTCTATAATGAGCCGGTAGGGCGCCACCGCCCGCGGGAATGAGGCCGGTCTTGGAATCTCTTCGTTCGTTTGTCGCACAGATCGGTGCCGGGCGTCTGGCCCTGATGGGGGCTGTCGCCACGGCGCTGCTTGTTGCCTTTGCCTGGATGTCGCTGCCTGGGGCGGCGGGTCCGATGGGCTATCTTTATACCGAGCTGGAACCGGCGGCGGCGCAGACCATCGCCGACAAGCTGAAGGCCGAAAACATTCCCTTCCAGCTGTCGGCGGACGGCACCGCGATCATGGCCCCGGTCGACCGGCTGGCCGATCTCAGGATGACGATGGCGTCGGACCGGCTGGGCGGCAAGATCGGTTACGAGGTGCTCGATGCCGAGGAGCCGTTCGGCGTGTCGTCCTCCCGCGCCAAGATCAACGAGACGCGCGCGATCGAGGGCGAGCTGTCGCGGTCGATCCGCAGCCTGCAGAATGTCGCCCAGGCGCGCGTCCATATCGTGATGCCCGACCGCAGCGTGTTTTCCACCCAGCCGCGCCGCGCCACCGCGGCAGTCACCGTGAAGACGCAGGGGCGGCTGTCGGGCGAGAATATTCAGGCGATCCGCTATCTCGTCTCCTCGTCGGTGCCCGAACTGTCGCCCGAAAGCGTGTCGGTGATCGACCATACCGGCGCGCTGCTCGCCCGGGCGGGCGAGGCGGGGGCCGGGGCTGCGGGCGATGCCGATGAACGCCAGCAGGCGGTCGAGGCCAAGCTGCGCCAGCAGATCGAAAGCCTGCTCGAACCGATTGTCGGCGCGGGCAAGGTGCGCGCCGAGGTGGCCGCGATCATCGACCGCGACCAGACGCGCGAGGAAGCCAGCACCGTCGATCCCGACAAGCAGGCCATTGCCCGTCAGGTGACCGTCGAATCCAACGACCAGAGCAACGAGACCGATGGCGGCGCGCCGCCGGCCACCGTTGCCGCGCAGCTGCCCGAAACCCAGGCCGCCGATGCCGCCGGGGGTGGCGAGAGCCGCCGCGCCGCGCGCGCCGAGACGTCGGAAGACGTGACCTATGAAAACAGCCGCACCAACACCGTGCGGGTGCGCAGCCCCGGCAAGATCAACCGGCTGACCGTCGCGGTGATGGTCGATCCGGGCGCGCAGCCCATGCCTGCCCAGCAGCTTCAGCGGCTGCAGCGGCTGGTTGAAAACGCCGTCGGCTTCGATGCCGAGCGCGGGGACAGCGTGGCTGTGGAGAGCATGAAGTTCGCCGCCGCCGATGTCGCGGACGAGGGGCTGGACATCATGTCATATGTCCCGACCGACCAGATCTTTTCGGTGCTCAAGCTGCTGATCATCGCCGGGGTCGGGCTGTTCGCGCTGCGCCTGCTGCGCCCGCAATGGCAGACCAAGCTGGCCGAGGCGACGGCGGGCGGGGCGATGGGCGTCGGCGAGAACGCAACGCTGCTGGCCGCCGATGGCAGCCCCGCCGCGCTGCCGGGGGCCAACGACCCCGACACGCTCAAGCTGGCGATGGAGAATGCGGAATCGCGCGGGGCGCTGCTCGATCAGGAGATCGCGCTCGCCGAGGTCGACGGCAAGATCAAGATGTCTGCGATCAAGCGCATCGGCGACGCCGTCGCCGCCAACCCGGGCGAGGCGACCTCGGTCGTCCGCCAGTGGATGATGAACTAAGGAGAGATGGATCAAATGGACGCGACCCCGTCTCAAGTCGTGCCGTCCGAGTTCGTGGACCTGGACACCGATTTCCCCGATCTGGCGCTGCCCAGCGACGAGCCCAAGGCGCTGTCGACGCGCACCATCCCGTCAATGGCCCCGGTCGAGGAGATCCCGGTCAAGGTGCAGGCGGTTCTCGGCGGCGCGCGGCTACAGATTGCCGAGCTGCTCCAGACCCGCGCCGGATCGGTAATCGAACTGGATCGCCGCGTCGGCGAACCGGTCGACGTCTATGTCAATGAGCGCCTGATCGCGCGCGGCGAACTGGTGCTGATCGATGGATCGCTCGGCATCACGCTCACGGAAATCGTCAAGCAGGAGCGTTGAGCGGTGAAGCGGGGGAGCCGAACGAAAATCCTGTTGATCGGCGGCATGGCGGGCGAGTTCCGCCTAGCCGCCAACATGGCGCGCGATCTGGGCGCGGAAGTGCATCTGGCGTCGTCGTTCGAGGAGGCGCTGGACGAACTGCGCCATCAGGGCGGCGATCTGGTGATGGTCGAGGTCACGCTCGACGTGGCCGAGCTGATCGCGCGGCTGCGCTCCGAACGGATCGCCGTGCCGGTGCTGGCCTGCGGCGTCGATGCGCCGGCCGACCGCGCGGTCGCCGCGGTGCGCGCCGGGGCCTATGACTATGTGCCGCTGCCGCCGCAGCGCGACCTGATCGCGGCGGTGATCCTGTCGATCGGCGAGCGCCGCACCCATATGATCGGCGAGGATGCGCTGCTCAAGCGCGCGGTCGATTATGCACTCGCCTTTGCCGGGTCGAACGTGCCGGTGCTGTTCGCCGGCGAAAGCGGGACGGGCAAGGAAATGCTCGCCCGGCTTGTCCATGACGCCTCCGACCGGCCGGGCCGGTTCGTGGCCGCCGAATGTCTGGGCGTAGCCGCCGAAGTGCTCGAATCCGAACTGTTCGGCCACCGCGCCGGGGCGTTTCCGGGCGCAGTCGCGCCGCGCGCCGGCCGGCTGGCCGAGGCGGCGGACGGCACGCTGCTGCTGCGCAATGTCGATGCGCTGCCCGCCATCTGTCAGGCCCGGCTACTCGCCGCGCTCGACGACCGCAGCGGCGGTTCGGCGCGGATCATGGCGACGACCAGTTTCGATCTGAAGCAGCGCGTGGCCGAAGGCAGCTTCCGCGCCGATCTCCAGTCGCGGCTGGGGCTGGTGGTCGTCGACCTGCCGGCGCTGCGCGCGCGGCCGGGCGATATCGACCGGCTGGCGGTGTGGTTCGCCACCCAGCTGGCGCAGGAAAACGGCCTGCCCGAACGGCTGTTCGCGCCCGAAAGCCTGACGCTGTTGCGCGGCTATGACTGGCCGGGCAATGTCCGCGAGCTGGAAAATGTCATCCACCGCGCGGTGCTGCTCGCGCGCGGCGAGATGATCGCGCCCGAGGACATTGTGCTCGACGACGGCACGCGCATCGCGCCCTCCGCGCTGGCGGTGCCGGCCGGCGACGGTCAGATCAGCATCGACGGGCTGGTCGGCCGGTCGATGGCCGATGTCGAGCGCGAACTGATCCTGCAGACGCTGGAGCGCTGCGGCGGCAACCGCACCTCTGCCTCGACGATCCTCGGCATTTCGGTGCGGACGATGCGCAACAAGCTGCGCACCTTCATGGAGGCCGGCTATCCGGTCTCGCCGGCGGTCTAAGCCATGCCCCCGCAATTCTCCGACTTTCTGCAGAAGATCGGCGCCAATCGCGACATGGCGCTTGCCGGCGGCGTCATCGCGATCATCGCGATGCTCATCCTGCCGATGCCGCCTTGGCTGCTCGACCTCGGCCTTGCGCTGTCGATCACCTTTTCGATCATGATCCTGATGACGGCTTTGTTCATCGAAAAGCCGCTCGACCTGTCCGCCTTTCCGACGATCCTGCTGATCGCGACGATGCTGCGTCTCGGGCTCAACATCGCCTCGACCCGGCTGATCCTGGGCCATGGCCATGAAGGGCCGGATGCGGCCGGCGGCGTGATCGGGGCGTTTGGCGAGTTCCTGATCGGCGGCGAGGTGGTGATCGGGCTCACGATCTTCATGATCCTGATCGTCATCAACTTCGTCGTCATCACCAAGGGCGCGGGCCGCATCGCCGAAGTCGCGGCGCGGTTCAGCCTCGATTCGATGCCCGGCAAGCAGATGGCGATCGACGCCGATCTGTCGGCGGGCATGATCGACGAAAGCCAGGCGCGCGCGCGCCGTCAGGAAATCGAGGCGGAGAGCGGCTTTTACGGGGCGATGGACGGTGCGTCCAAGTTCGTGAAGGGCGATGCCGTTGCCGGGTTGCTGATCACCGCCATCAACGTGCTGGTCGGCCTTGTGATCGGCGTGCTCGTCCATGGCGTGCCGCTGGCCGAGGCGTTCCGCACCTATACGCTGCTGACCGTCGGCGACGGGCTGGTCAGCCAGATCCCGGCGCTGATCGTGTCGACGGCGGCGGGCCTGCTGGTGTCGAAGGGCGGGGTGACCGGGCGCACCGGTGCCGCACTGACCGCGCAGCTTGGCCGGTCGCCGCGCGCGTTCGGCATGGTCGCGGCCCTGATGGGCGCGCTGGCGCTGCTGCCGGGCCTGCCCTTCATCCCCTTTGCCAGCTTTGCCGCACTCGCCGGCTGGCTGGCCTGGTCGACATCCAAGCGCATCGATCTCGAAGCTGCGCGCGCGCGGCTGGAAAAGGCGCATGCCGATGCGCAGCAGGCGCAGGAGGATGAACCGATCTCGCGCACGCTTGCCATCGATGCGGTGCGGATCGAACTGGGCTTCGGGCTGCTGCCGATCATCAACGAAAGCACCACCGATCCGCGCCTCGACGATCAGGTGCGCGCGCTGCGCCGGCAGATGGCGACCGAATATGGCTTTGTGCTGCCTTCGGTGCGGATCATCGACAACATGGCGCTCAAGGCCAATGAATATGTCGTCTACATCAAGGAGACCGAGGCCGCGCGCGGCGAGCTGCGCCTCGACAAGCTGATGGTCATCAATCCCGGCGGCGGCAGCGTCGGCCTGCCCGGCGACGACACCCGCGAACCGGTGTTCGGTCTGCCGGCGCTGTGGATCGACCGCGACCTGCGCGAGGAAGCGGGCTTTCGCGGCCTGACCGTCGTCGATTGCGGGACGATCATCGCCACGCACCTGACCGAGCTGGTCAAGGACAATATCGCCGACATGCTGTCCTATCTGGAAACCCAGAAGCTGCTCAACGAAGTGCACAAGGACGCCGAAAAGCTGGTGTCCGATCTGGTGCCGTCGAAGATCACCATTTCGGGCGTCCAGCGCATTCTGCAGAATCTGCTGGCCGAGGGTATTTCGATCCGCGACCTGCCGACGATCCTCGAAGGCATTGCCGATTCGGTGCCGCTGACCAGCAATCTGGCGCAGATCACCGAACATGTGCGCAGCCGTCTGGCCCGGCAGATCTCGGCGCAGCAGGCGCGCGACGGGGCCATTCCGATCGTCACCCTGTCGGCCGAATGGGACAATGCATTTGCCGAGAGCATTATCGGCCAGGGCGAGGACCGGCATCTGGCGATGGCCCCCTCGGCGTTGCAGGGCTTCATCGCCGCGGTGCGCGACACCTATGACCGGCTGGCCGGCATGGGCGAGATCCCCTGCATCCTGACCAACCCGTCGATCCGGCCGTTCGTGCGCTCGATCATCGAACGCGTGCGCCCGGCCACCGTCGTGCTGTCGCAGAACGAGATCCACGCCCGGGCGCGGATCCGCTCGCTCGGCACGATCGGCTGACAAACCATCTATAAGAGTCAGGTTGGACCATATGGTCCCGCGGCTCTGAACTGGAAGAGACCCGAATGGACATCAGTGCGCTTCTTGCCGGCACCGCGCCCGTTACCCCGCCGACCGGTACGCCCCCTGCCGCCACCGACGGCTTTGCCGCCACGCTCGGCCAGCTGCTCGCCGGCGCGCCGGGCATCGCTACCGGCCCGGGCGGCGCGGTGCAGGCCGGTCTGGTTTCAAACGGGGCCGGCCAGAAGCAGGGCCAGATCGCCGGCGGCGCGGCCGCTGACGGTCAGGGCGTGACCGGGCTGGCGGGCGAAGGCATTGCGGGCGCGGCGCTGCCGCCCCGGCTGGTTGCGCAGCTGCCGGGCGCGTCGCGCACGCCGTATCTGCCCGCCGACATGATCGAAGGGGTGCCAGCCGACCCGCTGGCAGCGACGCCGATCGCCGCTCCGGCCATGCCGGATGCCATGACCAAGCTGCCGCGTCCGCTGGCCGCAAACCTGCCGGCCGCTGTCGCGCCGGTCCCCGGTGCCGACGCCGGCGAGGCCGCCCCGCTGCCGATCGTCTTTGACGACACCCAATCCGATCCGATCGAGTTTCCCGACCAGTTGCCGCTGCCGGCGCTGGCCGGATCTGCGTCGACAAAGCTGCCCGGAGAGATGACTGGCGAGCTGACCGGCGAGCCGTCTGGCGAACTGGCCGCGGCGGACGAGACAGACCCGTTGCCGGCAGCCGATGGCCAGCCGGTGCTGCTTGCCGCGCTGCCGCCGGAGCCGGCGCAGCCGCCGGTGCGGCGTGGCGCCCCCGATCTTGACCCACCTGCGGCCGAAGCCGCCAAGGCGCCCACGCAGACCGGCGGCCCGGCGGTCGAGGCACCGGCCACCGGCTTCGCCGAGGCTCCGGCCCCGTCCGGTGCGGCGACCGAAATCGCCACGGCGACCGATACCCGCCAGCCGGCTGGCTCCGCCGCGACGGCCTCGTCCGCCGCTCCGCCCCCGACCTCGTCGGTGTCGCAGCAGACCCCATCCCAGCAGATCGCGTCCCAGCAGCCCCCGCCCCAGCAGCCTGTCCCGGCGATCGCCGCCGCGACGGCCCAGCCGGCTGCCGCTTCTGGATCGACCCGGTCCGAAGCCCCCGGTGCGCGTCTGGCGCTGAACAGTGATTTTGCCGCCCGCATGGGCGTCCAGATCGCGCGCCGTCTTGCCCAGGGCAGCGACGAGTTGACCGTGCGCATGGACCCGGCCGAGCTGGGCCGCATTCAGGTGCGGCTGGCCTTTGACGATCAGGGTGCGCTGCGCGCCGTCGTCGCCGCCGACAGCGCCTCGGTGATCGAGGCGATGCGCCGCGATCTGGCCGACATCACCCGTGCGCTCACCGATGCCGGCGTCCGCGCCGATGGCCAGAGCTTCCGGTTCGACCGGGGCGGCCAGGATGGCAGCCAGGGGCAGTCGGCCTGGGCGCGCTGGCAGAATGCGCGCGGCACAAATGCGCTTTCGGGTGACGAACTCGGCGCGCAGGAGCTTTCCTATCGCCCGGCCCGCCGCAACGGCCGGCTCGACCTGATCGCCTGAAGGAGATTGCGATGACTGTCACCCCGACCAGCGCCGGTGCTGGCAATGCCAACGCTCCCTCGGGCCTGTTCGGTGCCAATGGTGCCGACTTCAACCTGTTTCTGAACCTGCTGACGACGCAGCTGCAGAATCAGGATCCGCTCGATCCGATGGACACGTCGCAATACACCCAGCAGCTGGTCCAGTATTCGCAGGTCGAACAGTCGATCCAGCAGACCGGCGTGCTGCGCGACATCCTGTCGCGCCTGTCGGTGCAGGACATGGCCCAGGCATCGGGCCTGATCGGCCGCGAGGTCGAGTTCCAGAATGCGGTGTCGGGCCTGTCCGACCAGCCGGCGCAGTGGAGCTGGTCGGCGCCGCGCGCGGCGGCCACGATGGTCGCGACCGTGAGCAATGAACGTGGCCAGGTGCTCGCCACCCAGCCGCTGACGCCGGGTCTTGACGGGCGGTTCAGCTGGGACGGGCAGCTGGCAACGGGGGCGCAGGCCCCGGCCGGCGGCTATACGCTCAAGATCGAGGCGAAGGATGTGAACGGCACCGCGGTGCCCGTGACCGTGCGCAGCACCGGCCGCGTGCAGGACGTGATCGCCGATCAGGGCAAGCTCGCGGTCGGCGTGCGCGGCATCACCCTGCCGCTCGATCAGGTTGTCCGCGTCGCCGCCCCCGCGATTTGATCCACAGCAAAAAACGCCCATCCGCGCGGGTTTACGGCCAGCGCGCCCTATAATGAGAGGGTGCGGTACAGCGGCGTGACAGCGTCCGCACCAGTGCTCGCTCAGGCGCCGACGGGCAACCGGGCAGCAAGACGGAACGGCAGGCTGATCCCCAACAGCCTGCCGTTTTTCCGTATCTGGAGTCTGCCCGCCGATCCCCGGCGACCGGCACTCAGCCAGTTATCAACGCTCAAGCTCTTGCCTGTCCCGGGCTTGTGGATGAGCACCCCGGCCCCGGCAATCCGCGCCAGCGCGCGATGACCGACCGCAGCCGACACAGCCCGATGCCGCGCAGCGCATCCGCGCCGATCGCATCGAAACAGCGCCGATCGCGTTTCTGCTTGGGGTGATGCCGGATCGTCTGGGCCAGCGTCATCGCCGGCGATGCAGTTTCGAGGCCCTCCCGCTCCAAGGGGTGTGAGGGAGAGCGGGAGGGCCTCGACCGGGACGCCCGTTGCCGGGACGCCCGATTGCTGAACATCAGGCCGCGATCGAGCGCGGCAGAGCCATGACCGGGGCCGCACTGGCCACCGTGAAATCTTCAATCGCGCAGCCGGGCAGGCCGGCGGGTTCGCACAGCAGCGCGATGCAATCGACCACCGACGGGTCTTCGCGCGGGCCGATCGTCTCGGCAATCTCGTCGATCGTCATGCCGGCCGACAGCGCCTTGGCAGCCGCTGCCGCCCACAGGGCGCCGGTGTCGTTGACGGACAGGCGCACGGTCACATCGACTTCGCGCAGTTCCGATGCGCCGGTGCGCGATGCACCCTGGGCAATGCCGGAATGGTTGAACTCGCGCAGATCCATTACGCAGCTCCACTAGCCAACGGTGGTTCCCGGTGCGCCGGGCTGCCACTGATCGGGCAGGGCCAGGACGCGGACAGTTTCACCGTTCGTTTACCAATATCTGCCCGAGGGTGGTTTGAGACCACTCCGGTCTTTCCCTTAGCGTAGTTGTCCGAAGACCCATTGGCGGTCAGTGCAGCCGCATTTCGAGCGCGCGGCTGAGGCTGCGCGAATGGGCGATCACAAGGCAGAGTTCCGCGTAAAGCTTGTCCCAGAACGGCGCCGCGATGGTGAAGCGGCGGCCATGCTGCTGGGTGATGACGATGCGCGGCACGGGTTCGCAAACCAGTTGGAAGCGCGACGAGAATGGGCCTTCGCTATATTCATCGGGCAGGCCCGAAGGCAGCGCCAGCCGGGCCGACATGATGTAGCCGCCAAGCAGCTCGGTGCCATAGGGGTCGAGCATGATCCGCTCGTCCTCGGTGCCCGCGGGATCCTCCAGCACGATCAGCGCGCCGCCCGGATGTGCATCGATGCTCACCCGCAGCCTGGCTCCCAGCGTATCGATGATGTCTCTGACCCGAGGGAACACAAAACCTCACAAAACCCTAATCGCATTATAGCGGGGCATGACGCCCGCCCGCGCCGCGCCGGCAAAATCTTGGGCGGCGCTGTCGGGCCGGTCGCCGGTGCGCGTTCCGGGTCTGGGGGAAGGACGCGGGCGGCACCTCCGCATCCGCTGGCGCGTCTGCGGGGGGTGCCGCCATCAGGTCAGAACGGGAACAGCGCGTCGTAGATCTGCTGCGCCCAGCGGGTCTGCTGGAGATCGGTCAGCTGGCCGCGCCCGCCATAGCTGATCCGCGCTTCGGCGATCTGGCTGTGGCGGATGCTGTTGTCGCGGGCAATGTCCTGCGGCCGGATCATCCCGGTCAGGATCAGCTCGCGCAGTTCGAAGTTGACCCGGATTTCCTGCCGCCCGCGAATGACCAGATTGCCGTTGGGCAGCACGCTGGTGACGACCGCCGACATGGTCAGGTTGATCGTTTCGCTGCGGCTGGTGTTGCCCTGGCCGGCCGAGCGGCTTTCGGATTCGGATTCGACCAGATTGCCGGTGTCGGGCTGGCCGGGCAGCACGTCCTGCAACAGCCCTTCCAGCCCGAGCAGCGAGGCAAGCCCCGCATTTTCCGAGCTGGTGCGGCTGCGCTGGGTGGCGTTGTCGACGATCGCCCGGTCCTGCACGTTGATGCGGATCGTCAGGATGTCGCCGGTGCGGCTGGCGCGCTGATCACGGAACAGCCCGGCCGCGCCGGCGCGGAAGATCGATGCGGTCTGCACCGGTGCGTCGGCAGGGGCAGCGCGCGCGCCGGCTTCGAGCCGTTCGTTCATGCCCGAGCTGGCGATCGAGCGTTCCCAGGGCGGGGTGGGCACGCTTTCCTGGGGGGTCATCTTGGGCGGCTTGCCGACCGCTGCCAGCCGGCCGGCGGCACCGCAGCCGGCAAGGGTGGGGGCCAGCGCCGCCATCAGCAGGGTCAGGGAAATGGACTTGTTCACGCGCCTGGCTCCGTTGGTCAGTTGGCGGCGATGCGGACCGAGGCGGGGCCATCGACCGCGCCTTCGAGCGTCTTGTTGCTGGGGGCGACGACGCGGACGACATCGCCGCGCCGCCCGTCGGACAGGGCACGGCCCTGGGCGGTGATGGTCAGCCCGCCATTGCGCAGATGCAGAGTCACCGGCTCGCCGCGCCGCACGAGGCGCGGGGTCATGACGTCGCCCGAGCGCACGACCGTGCCCGCGTTCAGCCGCCGCGTCGCTTCCAGCCCGGCGGCGGCATTGGCGGCCAGCGCCCCTGTCGCCTGACCGGTCGGCACGTCCTGCGCGACAAAGTCGGTGGTCGCGATGATCTCGCCGCGCTCGACCGGGCGGGCGAGGACGAAGGCGCTCGCCATCGGCGCGGCCGGGGGCAGTGCCCCCGGTGCCGCGCCGGGCAGGCCGGCGAGCAGAAGCGCCAGACCCAGCATCGCCGTCACCGCAGCTGGCTGGAGGTGGCGAGCATTTCGTCGACCGTCTTCACCACCCGGCTGTTCATCTCATAGGCGCGCTGGGCGCTGATCAGGGCGGTGATTTCGGCAACCGGATTGACGTTCGAGGCCTCGAGGAACCCCTGGCGCAGCATGCCGAACCCCGGATCGCCCGGCGAGGCGATGTTGGGCTGGCCCGATGCGGCGGTCGCGAGGAACAGATTGCCGCCCTGCGCCTCCAGCCCCGCTTCGTTGACGAACGTCGCCAGCTGCAACTGGCCGACATCCTGCAGCTCGGCCTGGCCGGCGACCTTGATCTGGACGATTCCGGTGCGCGAAATGCTCACATCGGTTGCCTGGGGCGGGATGGTCACGCCCGGCTGCACCGCATAGCCATCGGCGGTCACCAGTTCGCCCTGATCGGACAGCTGGAACGATCCGGCACGGGTATAGGCGATTTCGCCCGACGGCATCAGGATCTGGAAATAGCCATTGCCCTCGATTGCGACGTCATACTGGTTGTCGGTGGTCGTCATCGCCCCCTGTTCGGAGATGCGGTAGACGCCGCCGGTGCGCACGCCCGCGCCGATCTGGATGCCCGAAGGCGCGCGCGCCTGCGGCCCGCCGGTCGCCGCGCCCGGGCGCGACACCTGCTGATAGAGCAGGTCCTGAAACTCGGCCCGCTGCTTCTTGTAGGCGGTGGTGTTCATGTTGGCGATGTTGTTCGAGATCACATCGACATTGGTCTGCTGGGCCAGCATGCCGGTGGCGGAAATCGACAGGGAACGCATCGGGTCTACTCCTGGAAAAAAGGGTCTGGGCGCGGATCAGCCGCCGATGCGGCCGAGCCGCTCGACGGCGCGCTTGCGCATGTCGTTGATCGCATCGGCCATGCGCTGGCTGGTCTGATAGGAACGCAGGATCTGGATCATGTTGGTGGTCTCGACGATCGGCTGCACGTTCGAACCTTCCAGCCCGCCGCTGCGCAGCTTCGTCTCGCCGGCGGCGAGCACGCGGCCATTTTCGGCCGCCATCAGCCCGTCGCCGCGCGGCGTGACGCCGGCTTCATTGTCGAACACCGTGATCGCGATGCGGCCCAGCGGACCGTCCGGCCCCATGATCGAACCGTCATTGGCGATCGTCACCCGGCCGATCATTTCGGGCGGCACGGTGATCGGCTGGCCGCCTTCGCCGCGCACCGGCTGGCCGTTGCTCGTCACCAGCTGGCCGGTGTCGAGCAGCTTGAACTGGCCCGCGCGCGTATAGCCGGTGCCGCCATCGGGCAGCGCGACCGCGAAATAGCCCTGGCCGTCAATCGCCACGTCGAGCGGATTGCCCGTCGCCTGAAAGCCGCCGAGCGCGGTGTCGTGGACGGCCCCGAAATCGAGCACGAACGACACGTTGCGCGCATCGCGCGTCATCGCGTCCTCGCCGCGCTTCAGCATTTCGTGGAACACCGGCTGCTCGCGGCGGAACCCCACGGTGCTGACATTGGCCATGTTGTTGGCAACCACGTCGAGCCGGCGACGCAGCGCCTGTTCGTGGCTGAGCAGCACATAGGAAGAAATGTCCATCCTCACCTCGGCAAAAAAGCGCAGGATCGGCGGGCACTAGGCAAGTTTTGCCGATCACCATCCTATAATAGGAGAGAATGACGCGTTCGCGGTGCCGCCGGGGCGATTTACCGGCGAGCCTGCGAGAAGGGGATTTTGTGGCAAACCAGAAGACAAAGCTGCCGGACGGTCTGAGCGAGGCCGGCGACAAGAAGGACGGCGGTGCGCCCGGTGCGGATGAAAATGCCGAAGCCGGTGCCTCGCCCAATCCGAAAAAACGCAAGCTGATCATCATCGGCGCGGCTGCCGCGCTGCTGGTGGTCGGCGGCGGCGGCGGCGCGCTGTTCATGATGTCGGGTGGCGACAAGCCCAAGGCCGAAGAAGCCGCCGAGGCCGAAGAGGAAGAGGCACCGGCCGAAGGCGAGGGCGAGGGCAAGGAGAATGTCTTTGTCGACACCCCGCCCATGACCGTCAATCTGCGCACCGCCGATGGCAGCGCGCGGTTCCTGAAGATCCATTTCATGCTGGTGCCCGGCAAGGCGACGTCGGACGCGATCACCAAGAAGCTGCCGCTGGTGCTCGACAGCTACCAGCCCTTCCTGCGCGAACTGAGGCCCGAGGATCTGTCGGGTTCGGCCGCCACCTTCCGCATGAAGGAAGAAATGCTGATCCGCGCCAATGCCGTGCTCGGCAAGGCGGCGGTGCGCGACGTTCTCATCCAGGATCTTACCCAGCAATGAGCGATCCGTTCGAGGAGTTCGAGCTGCCCGAGCCCAAGCCGATGGAGATCGGCGCGGCGGGCGATCTCGACCAGGCCGATATCGACGCGCTGTTCGGCGACATTGGCGGCCCGGCGCCGACCAAGAGCGGCCTGCGCGCGGTCGTCGAATCCGATATCGTCAATCACGAGCGTCTGCCGATGCTCGAGGTCATATGCGACCGCGTGATCCGCAGCTTTGCGACCAACATGCGCAACCTGACCTCCGATGCGATCGACGTGACGCTGGAGGAGGTCACCGGCACCCGTTTCGGCGAGATCATGAACCGCGTCGCGCTGCCCGCGATGTTCGGCGTGTTCAAGGTGCGCGAATGGGAAAACTTCGGCATCATGGTGGTCGAGCCGAGCCTGATCTATTCGGTCGTCGACGCGCTGCTCGGCGGGCGCAAGGGCGCGGGCCAGCAGATGCGCGTCGAGGGGCGCGCCTTCACCACCATCGAAACCGCGCTGGTCGCGCGGATGATGCAGCTGGCGCTCAACGATCTTGCCCATGCCTTTGAACAGGTGGCGCAGATCTCGATCGATCTCGAACGCATCGAAAGCAGCCCGCGCTTTGCCGCCGTGGCCGGCCCGTCCAACGTCACCGCCGTGTGCACCTTCCGCGTCGAGATGGAGGGGCGGGGCGGCAAATTCTCGTTCCTGCTGCCGCACACCACGCTGGAGCCGGTGCGCGACAAGCTGCTCCAGCGCTTCATGGGCGAAAAGTCCGGGCGCGACGGCATCTGGGAAACCCATATGGACCGCGAGCTGCGCAAGACCGAGCTGTCGCTGCGCGCCGTGCTGTCGGAACGGATGATGAAGCTGCAGGACGTGCGCGATCTCCAGATCGGCGAAACGCTGCCGCTCAACAAGCATCCCGACGATCCGCTCGAAATCCATTGTTCGGGGATCAAGCTGGGCATGGCCCAGCTTGGCCAGCGCAACAACAGCATCGCCGTGCGCATGCTGACCGACATTGTCAGGAACTGATCCGATGAGCTTTGCCACCACATCCAATATCGTCACCGTCATCCTGTGCATCGCGGTGCTCGTCCAGTCGATGCGGATGATGCGCAGCCTTGCCGCGTTCAAGGCGGCCGATCTGCCGGCAACCGTGCAGGCGCTGGAAACGGCGACCGGCCATGCCCGGCAGGTGCTGTCCGAACTGAAGGACGTGCTGCGCCGCGAGGCCGATCCGTCGATGCGCCGGCTGGGCGAGGCGGAGGCGATCCGCGACGAGCTGAAGGTGATGATCGACATCGCCAACGCGACCGCCGATCGGCTGATGGACAGCGCCAGCGCGGCCCGCAAGGCCGAGGCCGATCTGGCCGCCGCCACTGCTCCGGCCGATGCCGAGACGCTGGCCGATGACGACCGGGTGATCGCATGATCGTCCGCCCGTCGCTGCTGATGCTGACCGCGCTTGCCGCCGGCGCATCGGCGCTGACCAATGCGATCGCCGCCGCCGGGCCGGCCCCGGCCCCGGCCGAACAGACCCGGCTGGGCGTGTCGATCCAGCAGGACATGGCCGCGCGCGACCGTGCCGCCGCGCAGCGCAACCGTGCGCTCGACATGCGCGAACAGGCGGCCCGTGCCGCCGAGGCGCGGCTGAAAGCGGCCGGGGTCGGGGCCGAGGCCGCGCCGCCGGGGCGGCCGGGGGCTCCTGCTGCCGATCCTGCCGATGAACGCTATGGCGAACTGGCGCGCATCTATCAGGCGATGAAGCCCAAGGCCGCTGCCGTGGTGTTCGAACAGCTGGCGATGGACGTGCAGGTCGAGGTGGCCGAGCGGATGCGCGACCGGTCGACCGCCGCGATCCTGGCGGCGATGACGCCCAAGGGCGCGGCGGCGCTGTCGATGGCGATTGCCCGTCGTCAGGCCGCGCCGGCACCCGGCGCGCGGGTCGCCGCGCGCTGAGACTGGCCGGGGCGGTTGCCGATCTGCCGCGCTTTCCGGATCGCCGGGTGCGGCGACCCGGCTGACCAGGCGCGAGATGCGCCGCGACTTCGCGCATGACCCGATCATCACCGACAAAAAAAAGGGGCGCTGCCGACCGGCCGCGCCCCTTTTTTGCTCATGGCTTCGATTGCCAAGGCGCCCGGCCATCCTGTTCGGGGCCGGGTGCGGGCCGGATCAGACCGGCTTGGCCGCGACGGCGGTGATCAGCACTTCATGGATGCCGGCATGTTCCTTGCGCAGCGCGGCGGTCAGCTTCTTTGCCAGCTCGGCGCTGTCGACGGCGTGGAAGGGCGAGGCGTAGAGCCGCGCGAAATCCATCATCGTCGTGAAGGTCGCGGCGCGCAGGCGCGGCATCTGCGGACCCATTTCGCCGGCGCTCGCCGCATCCTTGGCGCTCAGATACAGATGCACGCGCAGTTCGCCCTGCACATGATCGCCATCGACGATCGGCACGGCCATCGGCTCCAGCTTCACGAGCGCAAGCTCGGTCGGCGCCTTATTGTCGGCTTCGCCACCCGCCCCACCGGCGGCAGTGGCACTGCCAAGCGCGGCCGCGGCCGCAAGCGTGAACATCAGTTTCTGCACTTTTACACCACGATCTGGGGAACGCGACCCGCATTATACCGACAGTTCCTCCTATAATAGATGCTGAAGATGATTAACGGTGGCGAATGGGTCAGGATCAGAAACCGGGCAAGCTTCGGGTCGTTGGCGGCGGGCGCACGCCCGCTGCTGCGCAAAGCAAGGCTGACGAGCAGACGGCCAAGGCGGATGCCGCCGCGCCGCCAGTCGCGGCCCCTGCGCCCGCGCCCTCGCTGGTGATGCCGCTGATTCTGTTCCTGCTCGCCTGTGCGGGCGGCGGGGCCGGGGTTGCCTGGCTGCGCTCCGCAGGGATGCTCGGCTGATGGCGCGCGTCGTCCGCCTGCGCGCTGCCGCGCTCGCCGCTGCCGGGATCATGGCCGCGCTCGCCCCGTTGCCGGGGGCGCTGGCCGATACGCCGCGCCCGCCGGTCCAGCCATCGGTCAATCCGCCGGCCCGGCCCGAACCGGCCAGCCCCACCCGCGCCGGCCCCACCCGTGCAGGTAAGGCCAAGGCCGATCAGACGGCCGCTGCGGCCCGCGCCCCGCAAAAGACACCCGCCACCGCCCGGCCGGCATCGGCCGCGCCTGCATCCGCAAAGCCTGCCCCCGCGCCGGCCGCCGGGGCATCCGCGCCTGAACCGGCTGCGGC